>NZ_JBITDL010000002.1:0-31907 GCF_044454225.1 Streptomyces sp. NPDC051563 | reverse complement strand
CGGAGCGGCCGGAGTCGCCCGGTCAGCCGGTTCCGCCGGGGTGGCCGGTTCGGCCGGGGCCGCCGGGCTCGCGGGAGCGGCCGGAGTCGCCTGGTCAGCGGGATCGGCCGGTTCAGCCGGGGTAGCCGGTTCGGCCGGGGTGGCCGGTTCCGGCGCTGGGGTGTCGAAGGCGGGCTTTGGGTTGTGCCAAGGGGCGTCCGAGCTGCCTCGTACGGGGCGGGCGGGGGCCTGCGGGTCCGCCGCGGGTGGGGTAGCCGGTTCGGCCGGGGTCGCGGCGGCGGCCTGGCTCGCGGAGCCGTCCGCGACCGAGCGGGTGCGGCGCACTGGGCGGGCCGGGGCTTCCGCCGGGATCGCCGAGGCACCTGGGGCTTCGGGCGAGCCCGAGGGCTCCATCGGAGCCGGAGTGGCTGCCGGGGCCGGGGCCACCGCTGGTACCGGGGTGGCTGCCGGAGCCGAGGGGTCCACCGGGGCCGGGGTGGCTGCCGGAGCCGAGGGGTCCACCGGGGCCGGGGTGGCTGCCGGGGCCGGAGTGGCTGGCGCCTGGCTGGCGGAGCCTTCCGTCACCGAGCGGGAGCGGCGGACCGGACGGCCGGGGGGTGCCTCGGTCGGGGCCGCGGGAGCTGCGGGCGGCGGGGTGGAGGCCGTGGTCGGGGGCTCCGCCTGGCTCGCGGAGCCGTCCGCGACCGAGCGGGTGCGGCGGACCGGGCGGGCCGGGGCTCCTTCGGTTCCGGTCGCCGGGGCTTGCTCGTCGGCCGCCGCGCGCGGGGTGCGGGCCGGGCGGTCGGTGCCGGCCCCGGCGCGCGGGGTGCGGGCCGGGCGGTCGCCGGGGGCGCCGGCCGCGGCGCGGGGGGTGCGGGCGGGGCGGGTGGGGGCCGGGGGGAGCTGGCCCTTCATCGGGCCCCAGTCGTTGGGGTCCGGTACGCCCGGCGGGAGCATCTGGCGGCGCTTCGGCGCGTCCGGGTCGTGTCCCTCGCCCGGCTCCTTCGCGCCGGGCCAGGCCTTGGCGACCCGAGCCGCGAGGACGAAGTCCTTGCGCAGCGGGTGGCCCTCGAAGTTCTCCGGGAGGAGCAGCGGCACCAGGTTGGGGTGGTCCGTGAAGACGACCCCGAACATCTCAAAGGTCTCGCGCTCGTGCCATTCGGCGCCGGCGTAGACGGCGACGGCGGAGGGCAGGGAGGGCGCCGAGTGCGGGACGGTGGTGCGCAGCAGGAGGCGGCGTACGCGGTGGTTCTCCAGGGAGACCACGTGCGCGCAGATGCGGAAGCCCGTGCCCGGCTCGTCCACCGCGCTCAGCCAGTCGAAGTAGGTGCAGCCCAGCTTGTCGCGGGCGATCTCCAGGGCGGGGATCCAGCTCGCGGTGGGGACGTCGACGGTGAGGACGGAGTAGGCGAAGGAGCCGACGGCTTCCTCGCCGAAGACCGTCCCCGCCGCGTCGGGGAGGGAGTCGTAGAGGTTCACGCGTCCGTCCCGGGAGCAGGGGTGGAGGAGGGAGCGGGGGGAGGGGATACCAGGCCGCTCGTCAGCTGCGCGGGGGACGGCGCGGGCGTGTTCGCGTAGCGGTCCGCCAGCGATTCGCGGGCGATCTTCTCCTGGAGCTTGAGGATGCCCTGGAGGAGGGCCTCGGGGCGGGGCGGGCAGCCGGGGACGTACACGTCGACCGGGATGATCTGGTCGACGCCCTTGGTCACCGAGTACGAGTCCCAGTACGGGCCGCCGCAGTTGGAGCAGGCGCCGAAGGAGATGACGTACTTGGGCTCGGGCATCTGCTCGTACAGCCGCTTGACGGCCGGGGCCATCTTGTCCGTCACCGTGCCGGAGACGATCATGAGGTCCGCCTGGCGCGGGCCGGGGGCGAAGGGGATGACGCCGAGCCGGATGAAGTCGTGGCGGGCCATCGAGGCCGCGATGAACTCGATCGCGCAGCAGGCGAGGCCGAAGTTGAAGACCCACAGGCTGTAGCGGCGGCCCCAGTTGAGGACCACCTTCATGGGCTCGGGCGCGAGGCGGGACAGCACGCCCAGCCGCTTCGGCTCCGGGAGCAGCTGCGGCTCCGACGGCACGGCCGGGGTACCGGCCGGGGTCACAGCCATTCGAGGACGCCCTTCTTGTACGCGTAGAGCAGGCCGACGGCCAGGAAGCCGAGGAAGATGAACATCTCCACCAGCGTCGTGGCGCCGTAGCCGGCGGCGGCGAACACCGTCGCCCAGGGGAAGAGGAAGATCGAGTCGACGGCGAAGATGACGTAGAGGAACGCGTAGACGTAGTAGCGGACCTGGGTGTGCGCCCAGCCCTCGCCCACGGGGTCCACGCCGCACTCGTAGGTCAGCAGCTTCTCGCGGGTCGGGACGGAGGGGCTCAGCAGGCGGTTGGCGCCGAACGCCACGGCCACGAAGAGCACACCGAGCGCGGCCAGGAGGCCGACGACCGAATACGTACGGAAGTAGTCCGCGGCGAGCACGGATACGGTCGATACCGTTGGTTCGGGCACGTCCGTTCCTCGTTCCTCGGCCACTGTCGACGATCAGGTTGATCTGGTACGGACGGGAGTCTAGGGCCTGGGCTCCACGGGGTGGGGTTATCCCCCGTTTACCTCGGCCCGGCTACCCCATGGCACGGGGCGCCGCGGGCTTGGCAGGGTAGGCGCATGACCGCGAGCAAGCACACCCCCGACGACGGGTCCCCTCCTCCCGTACGCGCACCCTTCGATGCCGTGACATGGAAGGAAATCGCCTACCTGCTGAGCAATTTGCCCGCCGCCCTCATCGGGTTCGTCTACACGGTGGTGATGGTGTCGACCGCGGGCGGTCTGTCCGTGACCGCGATCGGTCTGCCGCTGCTCGCATGTGGTCTGTTCGTGTCTCGCCAATTGGGACGGCTGGAACGGGCGCGGGCACGCGACCTCTTGGGCGTACGGGTCGACGAGCCGACACCGATGCCGGGGCCCGGCCGGGCGGGCGGGTTCTTCCCCTGGCTGTGGGCGAGCCTCAAGGACCCGGTGGCCTGGCGGACCGTGCTGTTCGAGCTGATCCGGCTGCCGTGGGCGGTGCTCACCTTCACCGTGGCGCTGACCGGGCTGTTCGTGCTGTGGCCGGTGCTGCCGTGGGTGGTCCGCGGCCTCGCGAACGTGGACCGGGCGATGGTACGGGGCCTGCTGTCCCCCTCCGACGAACTGGAGCGGCGCATCGCCGAGCTGGAATCCGACCGCGGTGTCGTGGTCGACACGGCGGCGGCGGACCTGCGGCGCATCGAACGGGACCTGCACGACGGGGCGCAGGCCCGGCTGGTGGCGCTGGCGATGGGGCTGGGCCTGGCGAAGGAGAAGCTGCTGGAGGACCCCGAGGGGGCGGCGGCGATGGTGGACGAGGCGCACGGCGAAGTGAAGATCGCCCTCCAGGAGCTGCGGGACCTGGCCCGCGGGATCCACCCCGCGGTCCTGACCGACCGGGGGCTGGACGCGGCACTGTCCTCGGTGGCCTCGCGGTGCCTGGTCCCCGTGAAGGTGTCGGTGGACCTGCCGGCGCGGCCCGCGGAGGCGATCGAGGGGATCGCGTACTTCGTGGTCTCGGAGCTGCTGCAGAACGTGAGCAAGCACGCGGGGCCGGGGGCGCGGTGCGCGGAGGTCGAGGTGTGGCGCACGGGTGGCTCCGCCGACGGGCGGCTGCTGATCCGGGTGTCCGACGACGGGCGGGGCGGCGCGAATGCCCTGGCCGGGTCGGGGCTGGCGGGGCTGGGCGAGCGGCTCGACGCGGTCGACGGCGTGCTGGTGGTGGAGTCGCCCGAGGGCGCGGGCACCGTGGTCACGGCGGAGCTGCCGTGGCGGGAGCGGGTGGCCCGGTAGGGCCTGGGCTGAGTCCCGTTTCGCCTCAGGCGCCGGCGGGGCTGGGTCCCGTTCCGCCTCGGCGGCGGCGGGGCTGTCGGCCGGCGCCGGCCGTGCGTGTGCCGCTGCGCGGGGCAAAGGTCCCCTACCCGCCCTTCCACCGTTCCCCGGGCGCTGCCCGGAGCCCGGTCCTCAAGCGCCGGACGGGCTGGGGAGGGGTACCGGGCTGCGCCGACCCCTCCTGGGGCTCCGCCCCGGACGCCGGGGTCCGGGGCGGCCCCGGGGAGGATTCCCGGGCTCCGCCCGGACCCCCGGGGCTCCGCCCCGGACCCCGGTCCTCAAACGCCGGACGGCTGAAAGGCCCTGGGGTTCCGCCCCGGACGCCGAGGGGCGGAGCCCCGGGGTTCCGCCCCGGACCCAGCGCCTCAAACGCCGGACGGCTAAAAAACCCAGCGCCTCAAACGCCGGACGGCTGAAAGGCCCTGGGGCTCCGCCCCAGACCCCGTGCCTCAAACGCCGGCGAGGCTGGGATCGGCCGGCCTCGGCCCGCACGTGGACACCGGGGGGCTGGATTTTCCAGCCCCCCGGCGTTTGAGGAACGGGGAGCCCGGGGCTGACCCCCCGTGCAGCGGCGCCGCACCGGCACGGGTCCGGGCGGAGCCCGGGGAACGGTGGAAGGGCGGGTCGGGGATCCGGCCCCGCAGGGCGTCCGGTGCAGGACGGGGTGGCCGGGACAGGCCGGGGCTCGGCGGACCGCTGCCGGCCAGGCCGGGGGCGGGACACTGCGAGCCCGGACGCTGCCGGCCAGGCCGAAGCCGGCCGGGCCGGGGCCGGGACACTGCGAGCCCGGACGGTGCGGACTTGGCGGGCCGGGGCGGCTTGGGCTCGGGGGGCCCGGTTGTCCCTGGGGCGCGGGCCCCGGGGTGGGGTTAACCCCCCGGGGGAGAGACCGACCTGCCGGATGGTTGCGTGAGGGGGCTCCGCGGGAGGGTGGGGGGACACAGTGGAGGAAGGGCGGGTCAGCGACATGGGTAGCGGCGGCAGCGGTTTCGGGAGCGTGGTGCGGGCTCCCTTCCAGGGGCGGGCCTGGCGGGAGTTCGGGTATCTGATGGTCGGGCTGCCGCTCAGCACGCTGTACTTCTCGCTCGCGATCACCGGGGTCAGCCTCGGCGCCGGGCTGCTCGTGACGTTCCTCGGGGTTCCGGTGCTGGCCGGGGTGCTGGCGATGTGCCGCGGGTTCGGGCGCGTGGAGCGGGCCCGGGTGCGCGGGATGCTCGGTCAGGAGCTCGCCGAGCCGGCGCCGATCCGGGCGGAGAAGGGCGGGGCGATCGCCGGGATGGCAGCGCTGCTCAAGAGCGGGAGCGCCTGGCGGCACGTGCTGTACTCGCTGATCCACTTCCCGTGGGCGGTGTTCGCCTTCTGCGTGGCCCTGACGTTCTGGGTTTATGGGTGGGCCATGCTGCTGTACCCGCTCTGGTTCTGGGTGTTCCCGGCCTTCACCGATCAGCCGGGGCTGCAGCTCTTCCAGAACGGCAACTCCTACACCTTCTATCTGGACTCCCCCGTCGCGATCGCGGCGGCCTGCGGGACCGGGCTCGTGCTCACCCTCGCCACCCCCTGGGTGGTCCGCGCGCTGACGACCGTGGACCGTCTGCTCGTCAGCGGGCTGCTCGGGCCCTCGCGGCTCGCGCACCGGGTCAGCGAGCTGGAGACCGACCGGGGTGTCGTGGTCGACACCGCCGCGGCGGACCTGCGGCGCATCGAGCGCGATCTGCACGACGGGGCGCAGGCCCGCCTGGTGGCGCTGGCGATGGACCTGGGGATGGCCAAGGAGAAGCTGACGGAGGACCCGCGGGCCGCCGCCCGGATGGTGGACGAGGCCCACGGGGAAGTGAAGATCGCCCTCCAGGAGCTGCGGGACCTGGCCCGCGGGATCCACCCCGCGGTCCTGACCGACCGGGGGCTGGACGCGGCACTGTCCTCGGTGGCCTCCCGGTGCGCGGTGCCGGTGCGGGTGGCGGTGGATCTGCCGGCGCGGCCGGCGGCGGCGATCGAGGGGATCGCGTACTTCACGGTGTCGGAGCTGCTGCAGAACGTGAGCAAGCACGCGAGGGCCCGTACGGCCGGGGTCGACGTGTGGAAGTCCGGGGACCGGCTGCTGATCCAGGTCGCCGACGACGGGGTGGGCGGGGCGGACACGGACGGGACCGGGACCACCCCGGCCGGTTCGGGGCTGGCCGGGCTGGCCGAGCGGCTCGACGCCGTGGACGGACTGCTGGTCGTGGACTCCCCCGCCGGTGGCGGCACGACCGTCACGGCGGAGCTCCCCTGGCGCGCCGTCTGAGGCCGCGGAAGCCGCACCGACCGCCGCCCGACCCCACGGATGCCCCGCAGGGGTGTCCGTGCGGTCGCATGTCCGTACGGACACCCCCCAGGGGTGCCCGCGCGGTCGCATGCCCGCATGCCCGCATATCCGCACGTTCACCCGCCGCCCCGTACCGGCCTCCCCCGGCGGGTGCCGTTCGCCCCTTCGGGTCGGGGACAAAGCCCTGACTTTGGGGAGTGGGCGCGCGGAAAGTGCCGCCGGGGCTGGAAACAGCCGTTCCGGGGGTGCGCGTTGATCGCGCTCCGGCTACATCCGGGCTCAAGACTGGGATGCTTGGCTGAGTCAGGGACAACGGGGCTTGAGCGAGTGGACGCGGGAGCGGCAAAGTCGTGGAAGACAGGGTGCGGGTGGTCATCGCCGAGGATTCAGTGCTGCTGCGTGAGGGCCTGACGCGGTTGCTGACCGACCGGGGGCATGACGTCGTCGCAGGCGTCGGGGACGCGGAAGCCCTGATCAAGACGGTGGCGGAGCTGGCGGCCGAGAACGCGCTGCCGGACGTGGTGGTGGCCGATGTGCGGATGCCGCCGACGCACACCGACGAGGGCGTGCGGGCCGCGGTGCGGCTGCGGCGCGATCACCCCGGTATAGGTGTGCTCGTGCTGTCCCAGTACGTGGAGGAGCAGTACGCCACCGAGCTGCTGGCCGGCTCCAGTACCGGAGTGGGGTACCTGCTGAAGGACCGGGTGGCCGATGTGCGGGAGTTCCTCGACGCCGTCGTCCGCGTGGCCCGGGGCGGTACGGCCCTGGACCCGGAGGTCGTGGCGCAGCTGCTCGGCCGCAGCCGCAAGCAGGACGTGCTGGCGGGGCTGACCCCGCGCGAGCGCGAGGTGCTGGGGCTGATGGCCGAGGGGCGGACCAATTCCGCGGTGGCCAAGCAGCTGGTGGTGAGCGACGGCGCGGTGGAGAAGCACGTCAGCAACATCTTCATGAAGCTGGGCCTGTCGCCCAGTGACGGGGATCACCGGCGCGTGCTGGCCGTTCTCACCTATCTAAGGTCTTGATCAACTGACACTCTGTCAGGTAAGGCCGGATTCGGACAGACCGCCGAAGGGGCGGTCCAGAAACTGAGCACCCCGGGGAAGCGATCCCTACGGTCGTAGGGTTGACCTTGGGCAGTGCTCACGCCTCGAAGGAGGTCCAGTTCAGTGACCAGCCAGGTCAGTAGCCCAGCCGAACAGTCCGACGGGGCCGAAGGCGCAGTCGTCGGCGAGCAGCGGACGTCCCCGGGCCCGGACGGCGAACCCGCAGGTCATGCGGGCCTCAACGGAGACGCCGGGGACGCCGGGACCACCGGAGGCCCCGGGACCGCCGGGGACCCCGCGACGAAGGAAGTGCGCCGACTCGATCGGGTGATCATCCGCTTCGCGGGTGACTCCGGTGACGGCATGCAGCTCACCGGTGACCGTTTCACCTCGGAGACCGCCTCCTTCGGCAACGACCTCTCGACGCTGCCGAACTTCCCGGCCGAGATCAGGGCGCCCGCCGGCACCCTCCCCGGCGTCTCGTCCTTCCAGCTGCACTTCGCCGACCACGACATCCTGACGCCGGGCGACGCCCCGAACGTCCTGGTGGCGATGAACCCGGCGGCACTGAAGGCGAACATCGCGGACGTGCCGCGCGGCGCGGAGATCATCGTCAACACCGACGAGTTCACCAAGCGCCCGATGGCCAAGGTGGGCTACGAGACCTCCCCGCTGGAAGACGGCTCGCTGGAGGCCTACAACGTCCACCCGGTACCGCTGACCACCCTTACGGTCGAAGCGCTGAAGGACTTCGGGCTCTCCCGCAAGGAGGCCGAGCGCAGCAAGAACATGTTCGCGCTCGGGCTGCTGTCCTGGATGTACCACCGGCCCACCGAGGGCACGGAGAAGTTCCTGCGGCAGAAGTTCGCAAAGAAGCCGCAGATCGCGGAGGCGAACGTCGCCGCCTTCCGGGCGGGCTGGAACTTCGGCGAGACCACCGAGGACTTCGCCGTCTCCTACGAGGTGGCCCCGGCCACCCGCGCCTTCCCGACGGGCACCTACCGCAACATCTCCGGGAACCTGGCCCTGTCCTACGGGCTGATCGCAGCCGGGCAGCAGGCCGATCTGCCGCTCTACCTGGGCTCGTACCCGATCACCCCGGCCTCGGACATCCTGCACGAGCTGAGCAAGCACAAGAACTTCGGCGTGCGCACCTTCCAGGCCGAGGACGAGATCGCCGGCATCGGCGCGGCCCTGGGCGCGGCCTTCGGCGGCGCGCTCGCCGTGACCACCACCTCGGGCCCGGGCGTGGCCCTGAAGTCCGAGACCATCGGCCTCGCGGTCTCCCTGGAGCTGCCGCTGCTGATCGTGGACATCCAGCGCGGCGGCCCCTCGACCGGTCTGCCGACCAAGACCGAGCAGGCCGACCTGCTCCAGGCCATGTACGGCCGCAACGGCGAAGCCCCGGTGCCGATCGTGGCCCCGCGCACGCCGGCGGACTGCTTCGACGCCGCGCTGGACGCGGCCCGGATCGCGCTGACCTACCGGACCCCGGTGTTCCTGCTCTCCGACGGGTACCTCGCCAACGGCTCCGAGCCCTGGCGGATCCCGGACGTGGCGGACCTCCCGGACCTCAAGGTGCAGTTCGCGGCCGGTCCCAACCACGAGCTCGCGGACGGCACCGAGGTCTTCTGGCCGTACAAGCGCGATCCGCAGACCCTGGCCCGCCCCTGGGCGGTTCCGGGCACGCCGGGGCTGGAGCACCGGATCGGCGGCATCGAGAAGCAGAACGGCACGGGCAACATCTCGTACGACCCCGCGAACCACGAGTTCATGGTCCGCACCCGCCAGGCCAAGATCGACGGCATCCTGGTCCCCGACCTGGAGGTCGACGACCCGGACGGCGCGCGGACCCTGGTGATCGGCTGGGGTTCGACGTACGGCCCGATCACCGCCGCCGTACGCCGCCTGCGGCTCGCCGGGCTTCCCATCGCGCAGGCCCACCTGCGCCACCTCAACCCGTTCCCGAGGAATCTGGGTGAGGTCCTGAAGCGTTACGACAAGGTAGTGGTGCCGGAGATGAACCTCGGGCAGCTCGCGACCCTCCTGAGGGCGAAGTACCTGGTCGACGCGGCGTCGTACAACCAGGTGAACGGCATGCCGTTCAAGGCCGAGCAGCTCGCCAACCATCTCGAGGAGGCCATCAATGACTGAGGTGACCGACAGCCCCACCCTGCTCTCGCTGGTGCCCAAGGCGGTCGCCAAGCAGTCGATGAAGGACTTCAAGTCGGACCAGGAGGTCCGCTGGTGCCCCGGCTGCGGCGACTACGCGGTGCTCGCGGCCGTCCAGGGCTTCATGCCGGAGCTGGGGCTGGCGAAGGAGAACATCGTCTTCGTCTCGGGCATCGGCTGCTCCTCGCGGTTCCCGTACTACATGGACACGTACGGGATGCACTCCATCCACGGCCGCGCCCCGGCCATCGCCACGGGCCTCGCGACCTCGCGCCGCGACCTGTCGGTGTGGGTGGTCACCGGCGACGGGGACGCGCTCTCCATCGGCGGAAACCACCTGATCCACGCCCTCCGGCGGAACGTCAACCTCAAGATCCTGCTGTTCAACAACCGGATCTACGGGCTGACCAAGGGGCAGTACTCCCCCACCTCCGAGGTCGGCAAGATCACCAAGTCCACCCCGATGGGCTCGCTCGACGCGCCCTTCAACCCGGTGTCGCTGGCGATCGGCGCGGAGGCCTCCTTCGTGGCCCGTACGGTCGACTCCGACCGCAAGCACCTCACCGAGGTGCTGCGTGCGGCAGCCGCCCACGAGGGCACGGCGCTGGTGGAGATCTACCAGAACTGCAACATCTTCAACGACGGCGCCTTCGAGGTCCTCAAGGACCACGAGCAGGCCCAGGAGGCGGTGATCCGCCTCGAACAGGGGCAGCCGATCCGCTTCGGCGTGGACAACGCCAAGGGCGTCGTGCGCAACGCGGCCACCGGCGACCTGGAGGTCGTGACCGTGACTCCGGAGAACGAGTCCCGGATCCTGGTCCACGACGCCTCCTCGGCCTCCCCGACCAACGCGTTCGCGCTGTCCCGGCTGGCCGACCCCGACACGCTGCACCAGACGCCCATCGGGGTGTTCCGCAACGTGCGCCGGCCCGTCTACGACACGCTCATGGCCGATCAGCTGGAGACGGCCGTGGACCGCAGCGGCAAGGGCGACCTGGGCGCGCTGCTGAGCGGGAACGACACCTGGACCGTCGTCGGCTGAGCCGCACCCCGCCTCACTCCGCCGAACACCGCCGAAGCCCGGACCCGCAGGCAGGGTCCGGGCTTCGGCGTGTCCCGGCCGCCGGACCGCCACCCAAGTGTCATGAGCATCTCGCCTGAGACTAATGACTTTCGGCGCGGGCGGCGCTACCGTCGTCAGGTTGGCTTGAAGTAGCTCTGGAGGTCCCGTGAAGGCAGAGAACGACCAGCGCACGGGGTTGCTCTACGGATTCGCCTCGTACGGGATGTGGGGGATCGTGCCCCTCTTCTGGCCGCTCCTCCAGCCCGCCGGAGCGATCGAGATCCTCGCCCACCGCATGGTGTGGTCCCTGGCCGTGGTCGCCGTGGCCCTGCTGGCCCTGCGGCGCTGGGCCTGGGTGGCGGAGCTGGTGCGCCGGCCGCGCAAGCTCGCCCTCACCGGGCTGGCCGCCGCCCTGGTCACCGTGAACTGGGGCGTCTACATCTGGTCGGTCAACAACGGCGCCGTCGTCGAGGCGAGCCTCGGCTACTTCATCAACCCCCTGGTCACCATCGCGCTCGGCGTCCTGGTCCTCGGCGAGCGCCTGCGCCGCACGCAGTGGGCCGCGGTCGGGATCGCCGTCGCCGCCGTGCTGGTCCTCGCCGTCGGCTACGGGCGGCCGCCGTGGATCTCCCTGATCCTGGCCTTCTCCTTCGCCCTGTACGGGCTGATCAAGAAGAAGCTCGGCATGGGCGGCCTGGAATCGCTGACCGCCGAGACCGTGATCATGTTCCTGCCCGCCCTCGGCTACCTGCTGTGGCTCGGCTCCCGGGGCGAGTCCACCTTCACCGCGCAGGGCCCGGGCCACGCCGCCCTGCTGGCCTCGGCCGGGCTGGTCACCGCGATCCCGCTGATCTGCTTCGGCGCGGCCGCGATCCGGGTCCCGCTGTCCACCCTCGGGCTGCTCCAGTACATGGCCCCGATCTTCCAGTTCGGCCTCGGCGTCCTCTACTTCCACGAGGCCATGCCGCCCGCGCGCTGGGCCGGCTTCTCCCTGGTCTGGGTCGCCCTGTCGATCCTCACCTGGGACGCCCTGCGCACCGCCCACCGCGCCCGCGCCCTGCGCCTCGACACCCTGGCGGGGCCCCTGCCCCCGTCGCTCCCGGCGCCCGTCACGGCCCCGGCGCGCGAGACCGCGTAGCACCGAGGACAGCGCCGGGGCCGGAGCCGGGAGCAGCGACGGGCGCGTCTTCGGACGCGCCCGTCCGCGTTTCCACCCGTCTCCGCCCGCCCCCCCCGTCTTCTGCCTATGCCTCCATCGGCAGCCCCGTGGCGGCGAGCCTCAGGCGCGGCGGTACGTGCGCCACCACCAGGGCCACGGCTTCCCCGGCCGTGGCCGTCTCCCCGACCTGCCCGGAGGGGTCGCGCCGCATGACGCGGAACCGGCCGTCGGGCAGCGGGATCACGAAGGGGACCGCCACCTCGTAGGGGAAGCGGGTCGTGCTGCTGAAGTGCACGTGGCAATGGCTCGTGTACGGGTACAGCTGCCGCAGGACCGGGTCCGCGTGGGCCGCCTCCAGCACCGCGAGGGTGCCGAGGCACGCGACCGTGGGCCCGCGGCGCTCCAGGCTGTCCGCCCATACCCGCCGCCGGTCGATCCACTGGGCCTCGACGACCGCCGCACGGGTCTCTTCGTTCACGTTCATCCCCCCAGTGTGCTCCCGCCACGGCCCCACGGCCGGTTCCGTCCGCTTTCCGAACGGGTGTGACCGGATTGAGGTCTTGACGGACCATCACGGTCTCACTGACCATCAGGCTCGCACTGACGCACGTTGCTCACTTGTTCTACCCCGCACGTTTCCGCACACATCCCCAGTACGGAATCCCGGAGCCCCCACATGAGCCTGTCCGTCTCCCGGCGCCTTGCCGCCGTGACCGCCCTCGCGGTCGCCGGTCTCTTCGCCGCCACCGCCCCCGCCGCGCTCGCCTCGCCGGCCTCGGTCGCCGCGGCGCCCACGCCGCCCGACATCCCCCTCGCCAACGTCAAGGCGCACCTGACCCAGCTGCAGTCGATAGCCACGGCCAACGGCGGCAACCGCGCCCACGGCAAGGCCGGGTACAAGGCCTCGATCGACTACGTGAAGGCCAAGCTGGACGCGGCCGGTTTCACGACCGCCCTGCAGACCTTCACCTCCAGCGGCGCCACCGGCTACAACCTGATCGCCGACTGGCCGGGCGGCGACCCCAACTCGGTCCTGATGTCCGGCGCTCACCTCGACTCGGTCACCGCGGGCCCCGGCATCAACGACAACGGGTCCGGCTCGGCCGGCATCCTGGAGACGGCGCTCGCCGTCTCCCGCGCGCAGCTCCAGCCCACGAAGCACCTGCGCTTCGGCTGGTGGGGCGCGGAGGAGCTGGGCATGATCGGCTCGAAGTACTACGTCAACAACCTGCCGGCCGCGGAGAAGTCGAAGATCTCCGGCTACCTGAACTTCGACATGATCGGCTCGCCGAACCCGGGCTACTTCGTCTACGACGACGACCCGACGATCGAGCAGACCTTCAAGAACTACTACGCGGGCATCGGCGTCGCCACGGAGATCGAGACCGAGGGCGACGGCCGCTCCGACCACGCGCCGTTCAAGAGCGCCGGCATTCCGGTCGGCGGCCTGTTCTCCGGCGCCGACTACACCAAGACGGCGGCCCAGGCCACGAAGTGGGGCGGCACCTCCGGTCAGGCCTTCGACCGCTGCTACCACGCCTCCTGCGACACCACGGCGAACATCAACGACACCGCCCTGGACCGCAACTCCGACGCCATCGCCTACGCGATCTGGAACCTCGGGGCGGCCACCCCGGTCCCGCCGGGCAAGTCCTTCGAGAACACCACGGACGTCACGATCCCGGACTCCCCCGCCGCCGCGGTGAACTCGCCGATCACGGTCTCGGGCGTCACGGGCAACGCGCCGGCCACCACCAAGGTCGACGTGAACATCGTCCACACCTACAGCGGTGACCTGGTGGTCGACCTGGTCGCCCCGGACGGCACCGTGTACAACCTGCACAACCGCACCGGCGGCAGCGCGGACAACATCGTCAAGTCCGTCACGGTCAACGCCTCCTCCGAGGTCGCCAACGGCGTCTGGAACCTCCGGGTCAAGGACGCGGCCGCGCAGGACGTGGGCTACATCAACAGCTGGAAGATCACCTTCTGATCCGGCAGGCCCCAGGGGGCTCCGGCGCGATCCCGACCGGATCGCGCCGGAGCCCCCGGCCGTTCCGCGCGCGCTGCATGCGGCTCTACGATTCCTGCCCGCGGCCGTTCTACGAGCCCTGCGCGCGGCCCCGTAGCGAGACCGGCAGCGGATCCTGGATGCGGGCGCGCAGCTCCTCCGCGACCGCGGCGACGTCGGCGTGTCCCAGCTTCGCGGCCTCCACCAGGTCGCCCAGCTCCTCGGGCGACGGCAGCTGCTTGGCCCCGGCGACCCGCAGGTACGAGCGGGTGGCCGCGGCGGCGTAGAACTCGTTCATCGGGGATTCCAGCGCCGGGCACACCGCGAGCGTGTGCAGAAACGCCGCGGCCCGCCACGCGGTGTCCGGGGCGGGCTGTTCGGGGACCAGGACGAGGTCGTTCTGGTGCCGGGCCACGGCGGCGGCCACTCCGGAGGGATCCCACACGGCGGGATCGGACGGGAGATGGTGGGCCAGGGCTGTCCAGGCCCACTCCATGGTGATCTTCAATGCCCGAACCGCTCCTGGAAGTAGCCCCAGTGGTCGGCGAACTCCTCTATCCCGGACAGGAAGTTCTTCCGGTCCTCGTCGAGCTCGCGTTCCGTGACTTCGGTGATCAGCGCGGTGACCGTCGTGCCCAGGGCCGCCGCTCGCGCCTTCAGGCGTTCGTGGAACTCTTCTTCCAGGCGGATGGTGACGTGTCTCGACATGCTTTTCACCGTACAGCGGGGCCGCTGTACACAGGACCGGAACGGCACAAGGGTGGGCAGGGACACAGTCCCCGCCCACCCTCGGTCAGCCGCTCCGGCCGGGTGCCGGCTCCGGGCCGCGGTTACTTGTTGGCGTCGGCCGCCTTGACCAGCTCGGCCTTGGTGACCGCGCCGACGTAGACCTTGCCGTCGTCCGTGATCAGCGCGTTGACCACGCGGGTCTTCAGGACACGGCCCTCGCCGAACTTCCCGGAGACCTTCTCCCCGAGGGAGTCGAGGAACTGGGAGGCCCCCTTGGGCGCGTTCTTGTCCTTGGCCGCGTCGTCCATGCCCTTGAGGGTGCCGGTCGCGCCGGTCTCGATGCGGGCGATCGAGGTCCAGCCCTCGCCGAGCACCTTCGGCTCGCCCTTGGCGCCGCCGGCGCCGCCGGTCAGACCGCCCAGACCCGGGATGGACTCCAGCGCGCCCAGACCCTTGTCCTTGCCGTCCTTGCCGTCCTTGGCGCCCTTGCCGTGCTCGCCGGCCGCGCCCTCGGTCACCTTGGCGTCCTTGGGCGGGGTGAAGGCGAAGGTGTCGGCGGCGGGCTTGGCGAAGTCCACCTTGGTGAAGCCCGCGTCCACGATCGGCTTGCCGCCGTCGGTGGAGAGGACCTGCACGCGCAGCGGCACGCCGTTCTTCGCGTCGACCGCGATCTTCACCGAGGCGACCGTGGAACCGGTCCCCTTCGGCTTCAGGACCAGCTGGTAGGCGTCGCGCCCGGCCACCTGGGCCGTGTCGCCGACGCCGACGTCGGTGGTCGTCCCGGCGGCCTTCAGGACCTCCTGGGCGATCTCCTGCGGGGAGCCCGGCAGGCCGTCACCGGCCTTGCGGTCGGAGCCCTTGCCCTCCTTGCCGGCGGGCGCCTTCTCGTGGAAGGCCTCCTTCGACTTGGAGTCGTATCCCCAGACGTCGTCGCCGTTGTGGACGAGGGTGTACTCGTCCTTGCCGTCCACGATGGTGAGCTTCTGGCGGTCCGGGCCGTCCGCGGCCACCCGGAAGGTCTGCGTGCCGCCGCTCACCAGCTGGCTGAGCTTCTCCTGCGGGTCCGCGGAGCCGCCGGTCACGCCGCCACCGCCGCCCAGCAGGCCGGCCGGAAGGCTCGGCAGTCCCAGGTCCGTGCTGATCTTGGCGCTGCCGGACAGCTGCTGCACGTCCGAGGCGGCGATCTTCTCGATGAGCTGCTGGGCCGTCACCTTCGGGAGGTCCGGTCCACCGGCGTTCGCGAAGGCCGGGACCATCGCGATCGTGCCGGCGACCACACCGAACACCGCGACCGGTACGGCGTACCGAGCGGCCTTGCGGGTCTTTGCGTTCGTTGCCATGTCTGTCTGCCCTACCTCTGTGTGTACGGCGGCGACCTACCCTCTTGCGTGTACACGTCCACCCCGCGCCGCCACTCTCACCCGATCTGGTGGGGATGTGCCTCTATCTGACCAAAGAAGAGGGGGTCGGGGCGTCAGCCCCCGGAGCCAACTGTGCGTACGCCCCAGGGATGACATGACGAGGGCCCGGCCTCCCCCACCCGTAGGGGTTGCCGGGCCCTCGCCCCTGACTTCGGTCCTGCCGCCGGTCCCGCTTCGGTCCCGCCTTCGGTCCCGCCTTCGGTCCCGCCTTCGGTTGCCGTGCCGCAGGTCAGCCCGCGCGGTGCACCACGGCGTCGCACAGCTCGACCAGCGCGGACTTCGCGAAGCAGTCGGGCAGCGGGGCCAGCGTGGCCCGCGCCTCCTCCGCGTACCGCACGGTGTCCCTGCGGGCCTGCTCCAGGGCCGGGTGGACCCGCAGCCGGGCGAGCACCTCGGCGTGCCGGGCGTCGTCCGTCAGGTCCCCGTCCAGGAGCCGTACGAGCTCCAGGTCCCCGGGGTCGCCGCCCTGGGCGGCCATCTCGCGCAGCCGCAGGACCGGCAGCGTCGGGATGCCCTCGCGCAGGTCGGTGCCGGGGGTCTTGCCGGACTCGTGCGAGTCGGAGGCGATGTCGAGGACGTCGTCGGCGAGCTGGAAGGCGGTGCCGAGCCGCTCGCCGTACTGGGTCAGGATGTCGACGACCGACTCGTCGGCGCCGGACATCATCGCGCCGAAGCGGCCGGAGACCGCGATGAGCGAGCCGGTCTTGCCGGCGATGACGTCGAGGTAGTGCTCGACGGGGTCGCGGCCGTCCCGCGGGCCCGCCGTCTCCAGGATCTGGCCCGTCACCAGCCGCTCGAAGGCCTCGGCCTGGACCCGTACGGCCTCGGGGCCGAGGTCCGCCAGGATGTGGGAGGCGCGGGCGAACAGGAAGTCACCCGTCAGGACGGCCACCGAGTTGCCCCAGCGGGCGTTGGAGCTCTCCACGCCGCGGCGCACGTCCGCTTCGTCCATGACGTCGTCGTGGTAGAGCGTCGCCAGGTGGGTGAGCTCCACGACCACGGCGGAGGGGACGATCCCGGGTGCGTAGGGATCGCCGAACCGGGACGCGAGCATCACCAGCAGCGGCCGGAAGCGCTTGCCTCCGGCGCGGACCAGGTGCTGTGCGGCCTCGGTGATGAAGGGGACTTCGCTCTTGGTGGCTTCCAGCAGACCCGCCTCGACGGCGGCCAGTCCGGCCTGGACATCGGTCTCAAGAGCCTGGTCCCGCACGCTCAGTCCGAACGGCCCGACGACGGTCACGAGGGGTACTCCTGTCTGCTGACGATCACCTTGACGATCACACGGATTGTCGATGTGTCGCTGCCATCACTCAAGCCAGCGTATCCGGTCTGTTTTCGATCACCCAGGGCACCCGTCCGGCCACGGGCACCCTACCGGCCGGGCGGCGCCCCATGCGCCCCGGTATGTTCTAGAGCAGCCGAAACAACCGGAGAATGCGTTTTGTCCAGAACTACTACCGATATAGACGACTCGTCCGACCCAGAGGCCGACCAGCCGCCGCCCGGCGACGACCACGCCTTCCTCGGACACCCGAGGGGCCTGGCCACGCTCTCCGGGCTGGAGGTCTGGGAGCGCTTCTCGTTCCTGGGCATGCAGGCCATCCTCGTCCTCTACTTCGCGGACGCGGTCGCCCACGGCGGCCTGGGCATGGACCCGGGCACCGCGGCCTCCGTCGCGGCGGCCTACGGGACCATGGTCTACCTCGTCTCCGTAGCCGGCGGGTGGCTCGCCGACCGGATCCTCGGTTCGTACCGCGCCGTGCTCTGGGGCGGCATCCTGATCGCCTGCGGCCACTACGCCATGGCCGTGCCGACCGCCGCGATGACCTGGGTGGGCCTCGGCCTGATCAGCGCCGGCACCGGCCTGCTGAAGCCGAACGTGGCCAGCATGGTCGGCAAGCTCTACAAGACGGACGACGACCGGCGCGACGCCGGCTTCGCCCTCTACTACATGGGCATCAACATCGGCGCCTTCGCCGGCCCCCTGATCACCGCCTGGCTCGGCGAGCACGAGGGCTGGCACTGGGGCTTCTCGGCCGCCGCCGTCGGCATGACCGCGGGCCTGATCCAGTACGTGCTCGGACGCCGCCACCTGGCGGGGCGCAAGCACTCCGCCGAGTTCGCGCTCGCGCCCGACGCGATGCGCGCGGCCGTGATCAAGATCATTTCCGGCATCCTGGTCTTCGCCGCCCTCGCCACCCTTCTGGCGGTACTGGGCTGGCTGACGATGGGCCGCTTCGTCGACCTGCTCACCCTGGTCTCGGTGATCGCGCCGATCGTCTACTTCGCGATCATGTTCCGCAGCGACCGGGTGACGCCCGCCGAACGGGGGCGCCTGCGCCCGTACGTGGTGCTCTTCCTGGCCTCGGTGGCCTTCAACTTCATCCTCTTCCAGGCGTACTCGACGATGATGCTGCTCGCCTCGACGAACGCCCGCACCGAGATCCTCGGCTTCACCTTCCCGGCCGGCTGGTACGCCTCCGCCCTCGGCGCCTTCGAGGTGCTGCTGGCCCCGGTCGTCGCCGCGCTGTGGGTCCGGATGGGCCGCCGGCAGCCGCACGCCTCCAACAAGATCGCCATCGGAGTGATCCTGGGCGGCCTGTCCTTCCTCCTGATGGTCATCCCGACCTCGGGGCACACGGGTGACACGTACAAGATGGCCGCCTGGTGGATCGTCGGCTCCTACCTGCTGCTCGGACTCGGCGACATCCTCCTCGAGACCTCCGGCATGTCGGCCACCACGAAGCTCGCCCCGAAGGCCTTCGCCAGCCAGACCATGGCCCTGTGGTTCCTGTCCCTGGCGCTGGCCAACGGCATCCAGGCCCAGGTGGTCAAGCTCTACGACCAGGTCTCCCACCCCGCGTACTTCGGCGTCAACGGCGCCATCGCGGTGGCGGTGGGGCTCGCGGTGATCGCAGCCGCACCGTGGCTCAAGCGCACGATGCACCCCGTCCACTGACCCCGGTTGTCCACTGACCCCGGTTGTCCACTGAGCCCCTTGTTCACTGACGCCCCTTGTTCACTGACCGCCCCCAGGCGATTGGCGAGAGAGCCTCGATGATCATCCGAACCGATTTCCCCTACGGGACCACCCACGAGGACGTCCGGATCCCCCTCCGGGACGGCACCGACCTGTACGCCCGCATCTGGCGCCCGGTCACCGACGAGCCCGTCCCCGCGCTCCTGGAGTACCTCCCGTACCGCCTCACCGACTGGACCGCCCCGCGCGACTGGCAGCGCCACCCCTGGTACGCGGGCCACGGCTACGCCTCCGTACGGGTCGACGTGCGCGGCCACGGCAACAGCGGCGGCGACCCGGGCGACGAGTACGACGCGCAGGAGCTCGCCGACGGCGTCGAGGTCGTCGAATGGCTGGCGGCCCAGCCCTGGTGCACGGGCGCGGTCGGCATGTTCGGCATCTCCTGGGGCGGCTTCAACAGCCTCCAGATCGCCGCCCTCGCCCCCGAACCCCTCAAGGCCGTCGTCACGGTCTGCTCCACGGACGACCGCTTCGACAACGACGTCCACTACATGGGCGGCTCCCTCCTCGCCGTCGACATGCACGCGTGGGCGGCGACCATGCTCGCCTTCGCCTCCCGCCCCCCGGACCCGCTCTACGCGGGCGAGGCCTGGCGCGACCAGTGGCTGTCGCGCCTCGGCGCCGTGGAGCCCCTCGTCCACACCTGGCTCTCCCACCAGACCCGCGACGCGTACTGGCGCCACGGCTCCGTCTGCGAGGACTACTCCGCGATCGGCGCGGCCGTCCTGGCCGTCGGCGGCTGGCACGACCCGTACCGCGACACCGTGCTCCGCCTGGTCTCGGCCCTGCCCGCCGACCGGGTCCGCGGCCTGATCGGCCCCTGGTCGCACCAGTACCCCGACCGCGGGCTGCCCCCGGGCCCCGCGATCGGCTTCCTCCAGGAGACCCTGCGCTGGTGGGACCACTGGCTCAAGGGCAAGGACACCGGGGTCATGTCCGAACCCCTGCTCCGCTCCTGGATCTCCGAGTCCCACCCGCCCGCGACCAGCTACCCGACCCTGCCGGGCCGCTGGGTCGGCGACCCGTCCTGGCCCTCGCCGAACGTGGCCCCCGTCACCTACGCCTTCCAGGGCGCCCCGGTGATCGTCGCCTCCCCGCAGCACACGGGCCTGGACGCCGGCCGCTTCTTCCCCTTCGGCAACGACGCCGACCTGCCTCCGGACCAGCGCGAGGAGGACGCGAAGTCGGCCTGCTTCGAGTTCCCCGTCGCGGACGCCTCCGGCCCGGTGGAGATCCTGGGCCGCCCGGTGGTCCGCCTGCGCCTGCGGATGGACGTCCCGTACGGCCAGGTCGTGGCCCGCCTCTGCGACGTCGCCCCCGACGGCTCCTCCACCCTGGTCACCCGCGGCGCGCTCAACCTCTCCGCCCGGCAGGGCCGGGACAAAGCGGTCCCGTGGCCGGTGGGCTCGTACGAGGACGTGGCCTTCGAGCTGAACGGCATCGGCCACTCCTTCCCGCCCGGCCACCGCATCCGCGTCGCCCTGTCCTCCGCCTACTGGCCGTGGATCTGGCCCCGCGCCGGCTCGGAGGCGGGCTGGACCCTCGACCCGGCGGGCAGCGCGGTGGAACTCCCGATCCGCGATCCGTCCGCCGACGGCGCCGACCCGATCCTCTTCGAGGCCCCGGAACAGTCGCAGCCGCTGGGCGTCTCGTACCCGGAGACCCTGGACGCCCCCCGCCCGGAACGCCTGGTCGTACGGGACGTCGCCCGCGGCCTGTGGCGCCTGGAGGTCGACCCGCGCTACGGGGGCACCCGGGTCTACCCCGACGGCCTGGAATTCAGCGAGGACGCCCTGGAGATCTACGAGATCCAGGAGTCGGACCCCTTGTCCGCCCGCACCCACTCCGCCTGGACGGTCCGCCTGCACCGCCCGGAGCTGGGCTGGGACGTCTCGGTGGTGACCCGCTCGGAGATCACCTGCGACGAGGGCGGCTTCCTGACGTCGAACGAGGTCGTCTGCCGCGAGGCCGACGAGGTCCTCTTCCACCGCACGTGGGAACGCCGCCTGCCGCGGTCGGCGGTGTAGCCGGCCCGGGCCCCGGGGCCGGCCGCCCGGGGGCCCGGCACTCCGCGGGCGGCGGGATCACAAACCGTTGATGACGTCCCACCGCTGCGAGGCGCCTCCGGTGCACGTCGCGGCGTTGACGCGGTCGTTCGCCGTCCGCGCGAGACAGGTGTGGCTCACCTTGTTTTTGATCAGCGCACCGGCGGTCGACGTGTCGTCGATGGCCCACAGCGCCGCCTGGTCGGCGGCGGAACAGGCCTTCATGGTCGGCTGGCCGTTGCGCAGCGTGAGACACAGCTTGGTCGCCCGCTGCCGCATGGCGGTGTACGCGATCTCGTTGTCCCAGTACCAGACCTGGTAGGCCTCGTAGTTGCACGTCGTGATGTACGGACCGAAGTCGGCCCGGAAGTCCAGGCACTTCTCGGGCACGGACCGGTCCTGGAACGCGGAGCTCGACGGCGACGCGCTCGCCGGTGCACTGCTCAGACCCACCGCGACCACCACGCCCACACCGACAGCGGCCAGTTTCCTCACCAACACGACAGCCTCCTCCGCCTCGGCGCGCGTCGCCGAGCGCACACCGAGTGTGGGCACGGCGGACCCGGGAGCGGTAGTACGCCTCAGCGCGGGACGGCGTTCCCCGGCAGCGGCGCCGTGCGGTTACCCGAACAACCGCTCCAGCACCACCGCGATGCCGTCCGCCTCGTTCGAGAGAGTGACCTCGTCCGCGACGGCGAGGAGTTCGCGGTGGGCGCCGGCCATCGCGACCCCGTGGCCCGACCATTCGAACATCGGGACGTCGTTCGGCATGTCGCCGAAGGCGATCGTCTCCGGGCCCGTCACACCGAGGAGTTCCGCCGCCACCGCGAGGCCGCTCGCCTTGTCGATGCCCAGGGGCTGGAGCTCCACCGTGTGCTCCCCCGCCATGGTGACGTTGACCAGGTCCCCGGCCACGCTCCGGGCCACGGCCGTCAGCTCGTCGTCCGACAGGCGGGCGTGCTGGAGGAGGACCTTGTTGATCGGGGAGGCCCACAGGTCGGACCGCCGGGCCACCGCCACCACCGGCAGGTGCGGATGCCACATCCGGTAGCCGGGACCCATCAGCATCTCCGCGTCGAGGCCCTCCTGGTTGACGGCCGCGAAGACCTCGCCGACCTCCGCCTCGATCTTCCCGAGGGCGACTTCCGCCAGCTCCCGGTCCAGGGGAACGGAGTGCAGCATCCGCCCGGCGCCCGCGTCGTAGACCTGCGCTCCCTGCCCGCACACCGCGAGGCCCGTGTAGCCGAGGCCGTCCAGGACGTGCCGGACCTGCGGGACGGGGCGGCCCGTCACGATGATGTGCCGGGCTCCGGCCGCGCGGGCGGTGGCGAGAGCGGCGTAGGAACGGGCCGAGACGGTGTCTCCGGCGCGCAGCAGAGTCCCGTCCAGGTCGGTGGCCACGAGTGCATAGGGGAGGGGGGCGGAAGTCACGTGTCAAGGATACGGACCCTGGCGGACAAGTCTTACAAATACCGCAAATACGGTCTCCCCTGCGCACCACCATCCGCATAACCTGTCAACCAGCCCCCGGGACACCCCCGGGCCGCGTCGAAAGCGAGGCAGCACCCCATGCCCCAGCAGAGCCCCCTCGACCTCCCCGAGGGCGACCCGTTCGGGCCGCACAACCTCCCCTACGGCGTGTTCTCCACCGCCGGCGGCGGCGAGGACCGGCGCCGGATCGGTGTCCGCATCGGCGGGTACGTGCTCGACGCCGGGGCGGCCGCGGCCGCGCTCGGGTCCCCGTACGCCGGACTGCTCGGGCAGCCCTCCCTCAACCCGCTGCTCGCCGCGGGCCGCACCGCCTGGAAGGACGTGCGCCGCGCGCTGACCGCCTGGGTCACCGACCCCGGCCACCGGCCGTCCGTGGAGCCGCACCTGCTGCCCCTCGAAGACGTCACGCTGCACCTGCCGTACGAGGTCGCCGACTACGTCGACTTCTACGCGAGCGAGCACCACGCCACGAACGTCGGCAAGATCTTCCGGCCGGACGGGGACGCACTGACCCCCAACTGGAAGCACCTGCCCATCGGTTACCACGGCCGGGCGGGAACCGTCGTGGTGAGCGGCACCGACGTCGTCCGCCCGAGCGGCCAGCGCAAGGCGCCCGCCGACCCCGCGCCCGTCTTCGGGCCGTCCGTGAAGCTCGACATCGAGGCCGAGGTCGGCTTCGTCGTCGGCACCCCCTCGGAGCAGGGCCGTCCCGTGGCCCTCGGCGACTTCGAGGAGCACGTCTTCGGGCTGTTCCTGCTCAACGACTGGTCCGCGCGCGACATCCAGGCCTGGGAGTACGTGCCGCTCGGCCCGTTCCTCGGCAAGTCCTTCGCCACCTCCGTCTCCGCCTGGGTCACCCCGCTGGAGGCCCTGGACGCGGCTCGCGTCGCCCCGCCGGCCCGGGACTTCCCGCTCCTGCCCTACCTCGACGACTCCGGCGCGGACCGCCCCGGCGGCTTCGACCTGCGGATCACGGTCTCGATCAACGGGCAGGAGGTGGCGCAGCCGCCGTTCGCTTCGATGTACTGGACCGCCGCCCAGCAGCTCGCCCACATGACCGTCAACGGCGCCTCCCTGCGCACCGGCGACGTGTACGGCTCGGGGACGGTGAGCGGCCCGGAGACCGGCCAGCGCGGCTCACTGCTGGAGCTCACCTGGAACGGCCGCGACGCCATCGAGCTCGCCGACGGCAAGCGCACCTTCCTGGAGGACGGGGACACCGTCACGCTCACCGCGTGGGCACCGGGCGCCGACGGCACCCGCGTGGGCCTGGGCGAGGTCGCCGGCCGCATCGTGGGCACTGCGTAGTCGGACGGATCAGCGTCCGCTCCTCGGGACGACCGCTGACGGCGGGGTGGCGGATCCTTCCGCTGCCCCGCCGTTCGCGCAGGTCACGGCCGTACGCCGGCACCCGCGGGTGGCGCAACACTGCGGCAACACCACCGCCCCGGCCCCCTCGGTATGTTCCGTGCCATGCCAGCCGAACGCACCCGCGAACACACCGTCCCGGTCGCCGCCGCGCGCCGCCGGCGGCTGCGCGCGGACCGGGCGCGACAGCTCGCCGACCTGCTGCGCCACCAGATCCTGGCGGGCGGCTACCCCACCGGCGTCCTCCCCCTGGAGGACACCCTCGCCGCCGACTACGGCGCCGGACGCAACACCGTGCGCCAGGCCCTCGACCTGCTGCGCGGCGAGCAGCTCGTCGAACGCCGCCCCGGCGTCGGCACCGTCATCGTCTGCGCCAAGTACCCGCACGCCCTCGACCGCCTCCAGGGCCTGGCCGAAACCCTCCACGCACACGGCCGCGTCACCAACGAGGTCCGCACCGTCGGCCCCGTCCGCGCCCCGGCCCCCGTGGCCGCCCGGCTGCGCCTGCCCGAGCACTCCGACGTGCTCTACATCGAGCGGCTGCGCCGCCTGGACGGGCTGCCGCTCTCCCTCGACCTCACGTACGTCCCGCTGGACATCGGCGCCGACCTGATCGGCTGCGATCTGGAGAACACCGACGTCTTCCGGCTCCTGGAGTCCCTGACCGGGCAGCCGCTGGGCCACGCCGAGATCACCCTCGAAGCCGTCAACGCCGACGCACACTCCGCCGCCGTCCTGCAGGCCCCGCGCGGAGCCGCCGTCCTGATGCTGGAGCGCCTCACCCACCTCGGCGACGGCCGGCCCGTGGACCTGGAGTTCATCCGCTTCCGCGGCGACCGGATCACCATGAGCGGGCTGCTGCACCGCACCACCACCGCGTAGCGAGCCCTCGTAGACCCCTCATCCCCACCTTCCTGGAGACAGCCATGCCTCTGGTCCCCCAGCGCGGCGACGTGCCCGTGACCATCGACGAGTCCCTGTGCATCGACGGCTGCACCCTCTGCGTCGACATGTGTCCGCTCGACTCGCTCGCGATCCGCGAGGACAACGGCAAGGCCTACATGCACGTGGACGAGTGCTGGTACTGCGGCCCGTGCGCCGCCCGCTGCCCCACCGGCGCGGTGACCGTCAACATGCCCTACCTGCTCCGGTGAAAGGCCGCCCGCTCCCGATGCGTACGAAGATCCATACGAAGGTGCGTACGAAAATGCGTACGAGGATGCGCGCGAAGGCCCTCGCCCCCGTCCTCCTGCTGGGCCTCCCGCTGGCCACGGCGTGCGGCGCCGCCTCCGGTGCGGACGGCGGGTCCAGGACGGTCACGGTGACCGTCGGCTACCAGTCCAAGACCATCAACACCGTGACCGCCGGTACGCTCCTGCGCTCCCTCGGATACTTCGAGCAGGAGCTCGCGGCGCGCGGCAAGAAGGACGGGGTCACCTACAAGGTCGACTGGCAGGACTACGCCACCGGCGCCCCGATCACTGCCCAGATGACCGCCGGGAAGATCGACATCGGCTCGATGGGCGATTTCCCCCTCCTCATCAACGCGGCGCGCGGCAAGGAACTGAAGCAGCCCACCCGCCTCGTGTCCGTCACCGGATACAACCTGCGCGGCGGCCTCAACACCGTGGTCACCGCGACCGGTTCGAAGCTGGGGTCCCTCGCGGACCTGAAGGGCAAGAAGGTCTCCACCTCGGTCGGCTCGGCCGCCGACGGGACCCTCGTACGAGCCCTGCAACGGGCCGGCATCGATCCCGAGAAGGGCATCGAGAAGCTCAACCAACAGCCCAGCGTGGGCGCTTCCGCCCTCCAGGCGGGCAGCGTCGACGCCCTGTCACAGTTCGTCGCCTGGCCCGGACAACTGGCCTTCGAGGGACGGGCCACGGCCCTGTACGACGGGGCCGAGCTGAACCTGCCGACCTTTCACGGGGTCACGGTCCGCGAGAAGTTCGCGGCCGAACGCCCCACGGTACTGGACGACTTCCTGCGGGCCCAGCGCAAGGCGACCGCGTACCTGCGCACCCAGCCGGTCGTCGCGGCCGAGGCCGTGGCCAAGGAGACCGGGCTGCCGGCGGAGGTCGTGTACCTCTACAACGGGGCCAACGGCATCGCGACCTTCGACCCGGCGCTGCGGCCCGAGCTGCTGGCGGCGCTGAAGGAGGACGTGCCCGTCCTCAAGGCGGCGAAGCTGGTGGACTCCGTCGACGTGGACGCCTTCGTGGACCCCGCGCCGCTGGCGCGCGCCGCGGTGGGCTCCGGGGCGGGCTCCGGGGCGGGCTCGGAGTTCCCGGCGGCCGCGCCGGCCCGGCCGGAGCTGTGGCTGAAGGAGGGCAACCGCACGCAGAGCTTCGACACCCCGGCGGCCCTGCTGAAGGCGCTCGCGGCGGCGGGCCCGGGCGGGGTCCGGGCAGCCTACGTCCCCGACGCGGTGACGGGCACGCCGTGGTTCGCCGACAAGGCGGTCTGGGTGGCGGAGGGCTCCGAACTGCGGGCATTCGTGACCCCGTCGGGCGCGAAGGCGTACGCCGATCAGCATGCGGGGTCCGGAGCACGGATCGTCTCCTTCGCCGAAGCCTCGGCCGCGGCCTCGGCCTCGGCCGGAGCCCTCGCGTCATGACGGCCCGCCGTCGGCTGCTGCGGCTGGCCTCGCTCGCCGCGGCCCTGGTCGCCTGGCAGCTGCTCACCTCCCTCGACGTCAACCTCTGGCTCCGCTTCGAGCAGTTCCCGACGGTGGGCGAGGTGGCCTCGACCTTCGCGGACCGGGCGACGACCGGCCCCTACTGGCAGGACCTCGGCTTCAGCCTGCGGCGCATCGTGACGGGCTTCGCGCTGGCGGCCGTCCTGGGGGTGGCGGCGGGCACGGCGATCGCCCGCTCCCGGCTCGCGGCGGACCTGCTGGGGCCCCTCTTCGAAGTCCTGCGGCCGATCCCGGCGATCGCGCTGGTGCCGGTGGCGATCCTGCTCTTCCCGTCCAACGAGCAGGGGATCGTCTTCATCACCTGCGCGGCGGCGTTCTTCCCGGTGCTCGTCTCGACGCGGCACGCGGTGTCCGCGCTGGCCCCGGTGTGGGAGGAGGCCGTCCTGACGATGGGCGGCAGCCGCGGCCGGATCCTCTTCTCGGTGGTCCTCCCCGGGGCCCTCCCCGGGATCTTCGGGGGGCTGTCGGTGGGCATCGGGGTGTCGTGGATCTGCGTGATCTCCGCGGAGATGATCTCGGGTGAGTACGGGGTCGGCTACCGGACCTGGCAGGACTACACGGTCGTGGACTACCGCGGGGTCTTCGTCGGCATGGCCACGATCGGCGCCCTGGGCTGGCTCACGTCGACGGCCGTCGAACGCACGGGCCGCCACCTGACGCGGTGGCTCCCGTCCCGTGCGGCACCGTTGCCGGGGACCAGTCCCCGGACCCCTGCGCCTCAAACGCCGGCGGGGCTGGGTTTTGGCCGGCGGCGGCCGGTGCGTGACGGGTAGGCCCGGGGGCGTGCTGGCTGCGGGGGGTGGGGCGGTGCCGGGGGCGGGGTGGGGTGTCGGTCTGGACTGCATGATTTAGGCGCCCTGCCCCGTACGTTCGACAGTTGTGGCTTCCCCACGCGCCACAAATCACGCTCTCTACGTCCAGACCAACACCCCACCCCGCCCCCGTCCCCGCCCCACCGGCCTCCGGCCCCGGTCACGTCCAGCCTCGCCGGCGTTTGAGCCCCGGGGTCGTTTCAGCCGTCCGGCGTTTGAGGACCGGGGTCTGGGGCGGAGCCCCAGGGGGTCCGGGCGCAGCCCGGGGCCCCCTTCAGCCTCGCCGGCGTTTGAGGCGCGGGTCCGGGCAGAGCCCGGGGAACGGGCGAAGGGCGGGTAGGGGACTCCGCCCCGCAGGGCCCGCCCACCCGCGCAGCCCGGACACCGGGCCCGGAACCGGACCGGGGCCTCCCGACCACCACACCCGCAGCCAGAGGAAGGGCCATGGCCACAGAAACGCTCAGCCCCGCTCCACCCACCGGCGCCGCCCTCCGTCTGGAGGGTGTCCGTCTGGGCCGCCCCGCATCCCCGCCGCTCCTCGACGGCGTCGGACTCGCCGTCGCCCCCGGCGAGGTGCTCACCGTCGTCGGGCCCTCCGGCTGCGGCAAGTCCACCCTGCTGCGCACCCTCGCCGGGCTGCTGCCCCCGCTCGCGGGAGCGGTGACCCAGGACGGGGCCCCGGTGACGGGCCCGCACGCCGACCGGGCCCTGGTGTTCCAGGACGACGCGCTGCTCCCCTGGCGCACGGTCCGTGCCAACGTCGAACTGCCCCTCGCCATCCGCAGGACGCCCCGCGCGGACCGCTGCCGCATCGCCACCGACTGGCTGGCCCGCGTAGGCCTGGCCGACCACGCGCACAAGCATCCGCACCAGCTCAGCGGCGGCCAGCGCCAGCGCGTCCAGCTGGCCCGCGCCCTCGCGGCCGCGCCCCGCGCCGTCCTCATGGACGAACCCTTCGGCGCGCTCGACGCCCAGACCCGCGCCGAGATGCAGGACCTGCTCGTCACCGTCCTCGCCGGTACCGGCGCCACCGTCGTCTTCGTCACCCACGACGTGGACGAGGCCCTGCATCTCGGCGACCGCGTCGCGCTCCTCGCCACCGGCGAGCTGATCGACGTACCGCATCCGCGCTCGCGTACGGCGGACCGTTCCGCACTGCGCCGCCGCATCCTCGACTCTCTCTGAAAGGCCCCCCATGGACCTCCCCGCGATCGCCGACGCCGAGGAACTGACCTGCGACGTCCTCGTCATCGGCGGCGGCACCGCCGGCACGATGGCGGCGCTGACCGCCGCCGAGGCCGGCGCGCGGGTGCTGCTCATGGAGAAGGCGCACGTACGGCATTCCGGCGCCCTCGCCATGGGCATGGACGGGGTCAACAACGCCGTCATCCCGGGCCGCGCCGAGCCCGACGACTACGTCGCCGAGATCACCCGGGCCAACGACGGGATCGTCGACCAGTCCACGGTCCGCCAGACGGCGACCCGCGGATTCGGCATGGTGCAGCGCCTGGAGTCGTACGGGGTGAAGTTCGAGAAGGACGAGCACGGCGAGTACGCGGTCCGCCAGGTCCACCGATCCGGTTCGTACGTGCTGCCCATGCCGGAGGGCAAGGACGTCAAGAAGGTGCTGTACCGGCAGCTGCGCCGCCGTGAGATGCGCGAGCTGATCCGCATCGAGAACCGGGTCATGCCGGTCCGCGTCCTGACCTCCCCCGAGGACGGCCGGGCGATCGGCGCGGCGGCCTTCAATACCCGTACCGGCGCCTTCGTGACCGTGCGGGCCGGGGCCGTCATCCTCGCGACCGGACCGTGCGGACGTCTCGGACTGCCCGCCTCCGGCTACCTCTACGGGACGTACGAGAACCCCACCAACGCCGGTGACGGGTACGCGATGGCCTACCACGCGGGCGCCGCGCTCACCGGCATCGAGTGCTTCCAGATCAACCCGTTGATCAAGGACTACAACGGCCCGGCCTGCGCCTACGTCGCGAACCCCTTTGGCGGCTACCAGGTCAACCGGCACGGCGAGCGGTTCGTCGACTCCGACTATTGGTCGGGGCAGATGATGTCGGAGTTCGCCGCCGAACTCGCCTCCGACCGCGGCCCGGTGTACCTCAAGCTCAGCCACCTGCCCGAGGAGACCGTCGCCGCCGTCGAATCGATCCTGCACACCACCGAACGGCCGACGCGCGGCACCTTCCACGCGAACCGGGGCCACGACTACCGCACGCACGACATCGAGATGCACATCTCGGAGATCGGCCTGTGCGGCGGCCACTCGGCCTCCGGCGTCCGCGTCGACGACCACGCCCGCACCACCGTGCCCCGGCTGTACGCGGCCGGGGACCTGGCCTCGGTACCGCACAACTACATGATCGGCGCCTTCGTCTTCGGCGACCTGGCGGGCGCGGACGCCGCGCAGTACCGGCCGTACGAAGGGGAGTTGCCGGCCGATCAGCTCACCAGCGCCCACGAACTGATCTACCGGCCCCTCCGCCACCCGGACGGGCCGCCGCAGCCGCAGGTCGAGTACAAGCTGCGGCGGTTCGTGAACGACTACGTGGCCCCGCCCAAGACCGGCGCGAAGCTGTCGCTCGCCGTGGAGGCCTTCACCCGGATGGAGCGGGAGATCGGCGAGATGGGCGCCACCACCCCGCACGAGCTGATGCGCTGCGCGGAGGTCTCCTTCATCCGGGACTGCGCGGAGATGGCCGCCCGGGCCTCGCTCGCCCGGACCGAGTCCCGCTGGGGCCTCTACCACGAGCGGCTCGACCACCCCGAGCGCGATGACGCGGGCTGGCTGCACCACCTGGACCTGCGCAAGTCCCCCTCGGGGGCGATGGAGTTCACGGCGCGACCGGTCGACCCCTACCTCGTCCCCGTCCCGGAGTTCACCCCGACGGGCGGGCCCTCCCGGCACCTGGGCGAGGTCGAACTGGTCGGCGTGGCCCTGGCCGGAGGCCGGGCGGCGGCCCCCGCCCCGGCCGGCCGGGACACCGCAGCCGGGCCCGGCTCGCCCCGGATCCTCGAACTCCTCTCCCTGGCGGAGGAAGCCCCCGGCCTGGCCGCCCTCCTCCCCTACCTCGACGACCCCGACCCGGCGGTCCGCGCCACGGCGGTGGCGGTGCTCGGCGAAACCGCCCCGTCGGGGGCCGGTCCCGCCCTCGGGGCGCGGCTCGCCGACCCCGACCCGGCGGTGCGCGCGGCCGCGGCCGCCTCGCTGCGCGAACTGCTGGAGGTGCTCCCGCCCGAACCCGCCCTGGGGGCTGCCCTGCGGGCGGGCCTCGCGGTGGCGGATCCGGCGGTCCGCTCGGCGGCGCTCGAAGCCCTACGGGTCCTGCGGCTCGGGGAACCCGGCCTGTACGAGCAGTCCCTGCGGGACACCGACGTGGACGTCCGCATCCAGGCGGTCCGGGCGCTGGTCTCGGTGGACGCGGCGGCTGCGCTGGCCGGCGCCACCGGCGACTCCTCCCGGGAGGTCCGGGTCGCCGTCGCCAAGGCCCTCGGCACCCTGCGCGCGGGCTCCGCCCTGCCCCCGCTCCTGTCCGACCCCGACCCCCTGGTCCGCGCGGCCGCACTCGCGGCAGTGGCCCTGACCGGCGGCCACGCGGCGCGGGCCGTCTCCGCCCTCTCCGACCCGGCCTGGCAGGTCCGCGCCGGGGCCGCCACCGGGCTGTCCTCGGCCCCTCCCGCGGTGGCGGTGCCGCCCCTGTCCCTCGCGCTGTCCGACCCGAACGCGGACGTCCGCAAGGCCGCGGTCCTCGCCCTGCGCGGGCACCGCCCCGACCCGTCGGCCCTGGCGGCCCTCACCACGGCCGCCACCGACCCCGACGCAGACGTCCGCGCCTACGCCACCCGCCCGTAGCCCCACCACACGAGGCGAAGCCCCCGCAGCCCCCTTCACCCCTGCACGGAGCAAGTCCCCCGCAGCCCCCTTCACCGCTGCGCGGGGCAAGTCCCCCGCAGCCCCCTTCACCGCTGCGCGGGGCGGAGTCCCCTACCCGCCCTTCCACCGTTCCCAGGGCCAGCCCTGACCCGGCCCTCAAACGCCGGCCGGGCTGAAAGCGGGGCCCCGGGCTGCGCCCGGACCCCCTGGGGCTCCGCCCCAGACCCCGCGCCTCAAACGCCGGCGAGGCTGAATTTGGCGCAGCCCCACCGTGAACGGGAAACCAGGCTGCGCCCAAACCCCCGGGGCTCCGCCCCGGACCCCGGTCCTCAAACGCCGGACTGCTGAAAAGACAAACCCTGGCCGGGACCGAAGACCACCCACCCGGGGTCGACATCCACCCAACGGGCGCCATGACCCAACCAGCCGGGGCCACGGCCCACCCGGGCCTGGGTCTGCACCCCCCGCCCGGACCGGATGCCCCTGCCCGGACCGGATGCCCCCCGCCCGGGGTCGGCGGCTGCGGACGGCAGGGGCGGGGACGGGGGCGGGGTGGGGTGTTGGCCTGGACGTAGAGCGTGATTTGTGGCGCGTGGGAAAGCCAAAACTGTCGAAAGTCGGGGACAGGGCGCCTAAATCATGCAGTCCAGGCCAACACCCCCCCCCCCCCCCCCCCCCCCCCCCCCCCCCCCCCCCCCCCCCCCCCCCCCCCCCCCCCCCCCCCCCCCCCCCCGGGGGGGGCCCCGGGGCCGGGGCGCCGGCCCCCCCGGGGGGCCCCCCCCCCCCC